>NZ_JBEXGN010000001.1:520291-549540 GCF_040607345.1 Streptomyces sp. NPDC005302 | reverse complement strand
CCGCCAGCGTTCGTCCTGAGCCAGGATCAAACTCTCCGTGAATGTTTTCCGGTAATCCGGATGACACCACGAGAGCGGAACAACCGGTCGGAATAGGACCGGTCGTTCACAGCATCCTCGCTGTGCGCCTGCCGAAACAATGCCCGGCAGGACTTTTTCAAAGGAACCTCGTCCCGACCGAACGGCCGGAGACGGGGTATCAACAAATCTGGCGTTGATTTTTGGCACGCTGTTGAGTTCTCAAGGAACGGACGCTTCCTTTGTACTTACCCTCTCGGGCTTTCCTCCGGGCGCTTCCCTTCGGTCTTGCGTTTCCGACTCTATCAGACCGTTTCCGTATCCGATTTCCTCGGCGCTTTCCAGGTTTTCGCTTTCGCGTTTCCCTTTCCGGCGAGTCCGACTCTATCAGATCCTTTCGGGCCTGACCCCCAGTCAGCGGGGCTTGCCTTCGCGGCTGTTGGGCCGTTCCGACGTCTCAAACTTTAGCGGATCCTCCCGGCAGTTCCTAATCGGGCTGCCAGGCCCAAATCGAATTCAATTCGGGCACGCCGAATTGAACCCCGTTGGGAGATCGTGCTGATGGTTTGAGTGCCGCATCCGCGGCGGATGTGCTGTCGCAGAACCGTTACGGCCCCGTGGCAACTCGAAGAACCTTACGGATCCGGGGAGGCAGTGTCAACCTCCCCTGTCAAGATCTTTAATCGAGGTCGCTGAGCCGGCCGCCGGCGTCCGGCTGGGCGTCCTCCACCCTGCGCAGGAGGCGGGTGAGTACCTCTCCCAGTACGCCACGCTCCGCCGTGGAGAGGTCCTGGAGCAGGTCCTCCTCGAAGACCGTGGCCATCCGCATCGCCTCGAGCCACTTCTCCCGGCCCTCGTCCGTCAGCTCGACGATGACGCGGACCCGGTTCGACTCGTCCCGCTCCCGGGTGACCAGACCCTCCCCGACCATGCGGTCGATGCGGTGGGTCATGGCGGCGGGGGTCAGGCCGAGCCGCTTGGCCAGTTCACTCGGGCCCAGGCGGTACGGGGCACCGGCGAGCACGAGGGCCTTGAGGACCTCCCACTCGGCGTTGCTGATGCCGAGCGCCGCCGTCTGCCGGCCATAGGCGACGTTCATCCGCCGGTTCAGGCGGGACAGCGCCGAGACGATCTCCTCGACCTGGGGGTCCAGGTCCTGGAACTCGCGCTGATACGCGGCGATCTGTTCTTCGAGTGTCGGCTCGCTGACGCCGGGGGTGTCGCCCATGGCCCGAGTATGGCACGGCACCGCTTGGCGTCGAAGTCCTTCGAGGTGTACAGTTCAACATCTAACTTTAGCTTCGAAGTCTTCAGGTCTGCATCCATGCGGAGGAACGCGTCTCTACGCCCCTCCCCACGGGAGCGGACCGCTGCGGCTTCTCGATCAAGGCAGGTGAAAGTGACCAGGGCGATGGGCGCGGCGATGCGCCGGATCCACGTGGGCAACGCACTCAGCGCGTTCGGGCTCGGCTTTACCGTCCCCTTCCTCTACGTCTATGTGGCGCAGGTGCGGGGACTCGGCTCCATGACGGCGGGCATCGTGCTCGCCGTCTTCGCCGTGGCCGCTCTCGTCGTGCTGCCGTTCGCCGGGCGGGCGATCGTCCGGCGCGGCCCGCTGCCGGTCCTGCTCGTCGCGCTCGTCACGGCCGCTCTCGGCGCGCTGAGCCTCGGGCTGGCGGGCAGCGCGACGACCGTACTGCTGTCGGCCGCGGCGCTCGGCGCCGGTCAGGCCGTGATGCAGCCGGCGCTGGCGACGATGATCGTGGACTGCTCGACGGCGGACACGAGGTCGCGGGCGTTCGCGATGCAGTTCTTCCTGCAGAACCTCGGTCTCGGGGTCGGCGGTCTGATCGGCGGCCACATCGTCGACACCAGCCGCGCGAGCTCGTTCACCCTGCTGTTCGCGATCGAGGCGGCGATGTTCCTGCTGCTCGCGGTGATCGTGGCGACGGTGCGGATGCCGCACGCGCCGCGGATCGGCGAGGGTGCGCCGCAGGGCAAGGGCGGCAGCTGGAAGCAGCTGCTCGGCAACCGGGCCATGGTGCAGCTGTCCGTGCTGGGCTTCGTCCTGTTCTTCGCCTGCTACGGCCAGTTCGAGTCGGGGCTCTCCGCCTACGGTGTCGAGGCGGCCGGGATCTCCACGTCCGCGCTCGGTACGGCGATGGCGGCGAACACGGCGATGATCGTGGTCGCGCAGTTCGCGGTGCTGAAGTTCGTGGAGCGTCGCAAGCGGTCGCGTGTGATCGCGGCGGTCGGGCTGATCTGGGCGGTCGCATGGCTGGCGGCCGGATACGCGGGCCTCGGGCACGGCAGCCAGACCATGGCCACCGCGGCCTTCGTCTCGACGTACGCGCTCTTCGGGCTCGGTGAGGCGATGCTGTCGCCGACGGTCGCGCCGCTGGTGGCCGATCTGGCACCGACGGGCATGGCCGGTCAGTACAACTCGGCGTTCGCCCTGGTGAAGCAGCTCGCGCTGGCGGTGGGTCCGGCGGTGGGCGGTCCGATGGGGGCGTCGCTGCACGGCCCGTACGTCGTGGTGTTCCTGCTGTTCTCGCTCGGCATCACGTTCCTCGCCGTGCGGCTGGGGCGGCAGCTCACCCCGGTGCAGAACCAGCCGTGGCTCGCGAGGAGCCGGGTGGTCGCGCAGGGCGGTGCTCCGGCGGAGCCTGTCCCGGCCGGCGCCTGACCGCGGAGGCCGCGGGACGGGTGCGGACCAGAACGGCCGCCATCACGCAGGGACGTGATGGCGGCCGTTTCGTGTGCGCGGGGCGGGTCTCAGCGGATGCCGGTCAGCAGGTTGGCGGTGAAGGGGAGGATGGCGGTGCCGTCGGGGGCGGTGTGACCGGCGAGTCGGGTGTGGACGGCCCGTCCCGCGCGCAGGAGCGCGTCCTCGCCCGCGGTGCCGGCGATCGCCTGCCCCCAGGATGTGGACGAGAGCTGGCCGGGGGCGTACGCGTCGAGAGGCGGGAGCGGGATGTCGAAGGTGATCCGGCGTACGGCGACGTCGCGGAAGCCGGCGCCCAGCATGGCGGCGGAGAGCCGTTCGGGGGTGCCGGAGAACGCGCCCTCGTAGTCCTCCGCGAGCTCCTTGCCGCCGTGTTCCCCGACCGCCTCGTACTGGGCGACGAAGTACGGGATGAGTTCTCTGGCGGCCCACGCGGTGGCGGCGAAGCGGCCGCCGGGGCGTGTCACGCGGGCCGTCTCCGCGAAGGCCGCGTCCAGGTCGGGAAGGAACTGGACGCCCTGCTGACACACGACCGCGTCGAAGGCCGCGTCCTCGAAGGGGAGCGTTTCGGCGGGAGCGACGGTGAACTCGATGTCCGGATACCTGCGGGACGCGTGCTCCGCGGCCACCCCGATCATGCCCGGGTTGATGTCCGCCCCCGAGACCCGGCCGGCGGGGCCGACCCGGGCGGCCGCCGCGCGAGCCGCGAAGCCGGTGCCGCAGGCCAGGTCGAGCACCGCGGCTCCGGGGTGGAGGTCGACCGCCTCCAGGATCGCTTCCACGAAGGGCGCCATGAACGGCGCCGCGTACCGCTCGTAGCGCTCGGGGGCGCTGCCTTTGAGCTGAAAGCCCGATTCATCTGCCATGGGGAGCTCTTAGCACCGGGTGCCCCGCTCGGCCAGGGGACGCACGGACGTTTCAGGGTGGCCGCCCGTGAGCGGTGTCCGTCCGCGCGGGTCCGGGAGGACGCGGGGTGCCGGCCCGGCGGGCGGTCTCGGGTTCCGGCGACGGCGGTCTCAGGTTCCCGCGCGTTTCAGCTCCCCGCGCGGGGAAGGGCGAACTCGCACCACACGGCCTTGCCGCCGCCCGGTGTGCGGCGGGAGCCCCAGCTGGACGCGATCGTGGCGACGATGGCGATGCCGCGGCCTGCCTCGTCCGCGGGTTCGGCGCGGCGGCGGCGCGGCAGGTGGTCGTCGCCGTCGGTCACCTCGATGATCAGGCGTCGATCGGTGCGCCGGAGCCTCAGGCGCATGGGCGGGGTGCCGTGCTGGAGTGAGTTGGCGACGAGTTCGCTGGCCGCCAGCACACCGAGGTCGTGCAGCTCGGCCGGGAAGCGCCAGCTGGTGAGCACGCCGGAGGCGAAGGCACGCGCGCGTGGGGTGGCTTCCACGCCGCCGAGCAGTTCCAGGGCCGCGTTGCGGAAGAGTTCGCCGTCGGGGCCGGTGCGGGACGGGTGCTGGAGGACGAGGACGGCGACGTCGTCGTCGTGCTCGGCGGTGACGCCCGCCGCGCGGACCAGGCGGTCGCAGACCACCTGGGGGGTCCCCGTGGCGCCGGCCAGGGCGCGCTCCAGGGAGGCGATGCCCTCGTCGAGGTCTTCGTCGCGGCGCTCGACCAGGCCGTCCGTATAGAGGACGGCGGTGGAGCCGGGGGCGAGGGGGACCGAGCCGGAGGCGTGCAGCCAGCCGCCGGTGCCGAGCGGCGGGCCGGTGGGCTCGTCGGCACGGTGGGTGGTGCCGTCCTCGTTGCGGACCAGGATGGGCAGGTGGCCCGCGGACGCGTACACCAGCCGGCCCTCGTTCGGGTCGTGGATCGCGTACACGCAGGTGGCGATCTGGTTCGCGTCGATCTCGGTGGCGAGGCCGTCGAGGAGCTGCAGGATCTCGTGCGGCGGCAGGTCGAGGCGCGCGTAGGCGCGGACCGCCGTGCGGAGCTGGCCCATGACCGCCGCGGCACGGACCCCGCGGCCCATGACGTCGCCGATGACGAGCGCGGTGCGGCCGCCGCCGAGGGTGATGACGTCGTACCAGTCGCCGCCGACCGCCGCCTCCGTGCCACCGGGCAGGTAGATGGCGGCGATGCGCAGGTCGTCGGGCTCCTCCAGCTCCTGCGGGAGCAGGGAACGCTGGAGGGTGACGGCGGTCTCGCGCTGGTCGCGCTCGCTGGCGCGCAGCCGCTCGGCGGCCTCGGCGTGGTCGGTGACGTCGGTCGCGAAGATCAGTACGCCGCCGCCGTGTCCCTCTGGGGAGCCTTCGACGGGGGTGCAGGTGAACGTGTACGAGCGGCCGGTCGACACCTTGCGGGACTTGACCGTGCGGGACTTGGCGCTGCGCAGGACCTGGTCGAGGAGCGGCAGCAGGCCCAGCTCGTCCAGTTCGGGCAGGGCCTCGCGTGCGGGCGCCGCGACGGGCCGGGCACCGAATGCGGCGGTGTACGCGTCGTTGACGTAGGCGACGCGGTGGTCGGGGCCGTGCACGAGGGCGACGAGCGCGGGGACGCGGTCGAGGACCTCGCGCACCGGGAGTTCGTCGACGGCGAGTCCGGGCGGCGTGTCGCCGGTGAGCCGCTCGGCCCGGGCCATGGGCACGGAGCCTTCCCCGCGCCGGTCCGGGACGGCCGTGTGCTCGGTCCGCGCTGCGGCGCGGCGCTGCGTTCCGGGGAGCCGGGCGCTCCAGCGCGTGAAGTTCACAGTGGGGAAAGCCTCGTGTTAGAAGGGCGAGCGGTGCACCCGCCCAAAGTCGTGGACCCGTCTGGCAGTGTGACCGACCGGGCCGACATCCTTCAGACGCCGCCCCAGCCGGTGGAGTTCCTGCGTCCGGTCAGGACGACCCCTTCGGGTCGGTAGGAGGCTTTCCACCGGCCGCGAGTTCGAACTCCGCACGGGGGTGTTCGAGTGAGCCGAGGGACACGATCTCCCGCTTGAAGAGGCCCGCCAGGGTCCATTCGGCGAGCACACGGGCCTTGCGGTTGAAGGTGGGCACCCTGCTGAGGTGGTAGACGCGGTGCATGAACCAGGCAGGATAGCCCTTCAGCTTGCGCCCGTAGACGTGTGCGACACCCTTGTGCAGGCCGAGGGAGGCGACCGAGCCGACGTACTTGTGGGAGTACGTGTCCAGGGGTTCGCCGCGCAGGGTGTGCGCGAGGTTGTCGCCGAGGACCCTCGCCTGGCGTACGGCGTGCTGGGCGTTGGGCGCGGTCTCCTTGCCGGGCTCCGCGGTGACGTCGGGGACGGCCGCCGCGTCTCCCGCCGCCCACGCGTGCGGGGCGCCGTCGACCGTCAGCTGGGGAGTGCACAGGAGCCGGCCGCGCTCGTTCAGCGGGAGGTCGGTCGCGGCGAGGATCGGGTGCGGCTTCACCCCGGCGGTCCAGACGACCGTGCGGGTCGGGAAGCGCGCGCCGTCGTCGAGGACGGCGACCCGGTCGGCGCAGCTGTCGAGGCGGGTGTCCAGGCGTACGTCGATGTTGCGGCGGCGCAGTTCGGTGACGGTGTACTTGCCCATCTCCTCGCCGACCTCGGGGAGGATGCGGTTCGAGGCCTCCACGAGGATCCACTTCATGTCCTCGGGCTGGATGTTGTGGTAGTACCGCGCGGTGTAGCGGGCCATGTCCTCCAGCTCGCCCAGCGCCTCGACGCCCGCGTATCCGCCGCCCACGAAGACGAAGGTCAGGGCGGCGTCGCGGATCGCGGGGTCGCGGGTGGAGGAGGCGATGTCCATCTGCTCGATGACGTGGTTGCGCAGTCCGATGGCCTCTTCGACGGTCTTGAAGCCGATGGCGTACTCGGCGAGTCCGGGGATCGGCAGGGTGCGGGAGATCGAGCCGGGCGCCAGCACGAGTTCGTCGTACGAGATCTGCTCCTCGCCGGCGCCCTCCTCCTCGGTGGCGAGGGTGGTGAGGGTCGCGGTGCGCTTGGCGTGGTCGATCGACCGGGCCTCGCCGATGACGATCCGGCACCGGTCGAGGACCCGGCGCAGCGGAACGACGACGTGGCGCGGGGAGATGGAGCCCGCGGCGGCCTCCGGAAGGAACGGCTGATAGGTCATATATGGGTCGGGGGAGACGATGACGATCTCGACGTCGCCCCGTTTCAGTTCGGCCTTCAACTTCCGCTGGAGACGCAGAGCGGTGTACATCCCGACGTAGCCGCCGCCGACAATGAGAATGCGCGCACGTTCCTTCACCGTCCCATGACGCACCCCCGTCCGGAGTTTGTCCACAGCCCCAGCAATTTGTGTGACCGGTCGCGGACAACGTACGGAGTTGGCCGATTTGCCGGAGTCCGCAGGAGAAGGCCAGGTCAGGGTGGGCGAGGGGGGTACTCGGAGGGGGCGCAACCGGGACGTACCCGGCCCGTACTCCGATCGGGGGGCGCTCCGTGCGGAACCTGCCCCTTCTGAATTGACCCCCACTCAACTATGTTCGTATGTCGACGGGGTGTAGGGGGATGCGCTCGGTGGGTCCGGACGAGGGCCCGCGCACAAGCTTGTTCCGCACGCTCCGGCTATCAATGGCGGGGAGAGTCTCCGGGGGGAGACGTCATTACCGGGGGAACGCTTATGCATATTCAGGACTCTCATTGGTCTACCGCTTCTGCCATCGCACCCGGTGGCGCGGTCGGCGCGGCGGGCGGGAACGGCCGCGGTCCGTTGGACGGATCGCGCACGACACCGCTGCGTGTGGACGCACAGCGCAATCTCGAGCACGTACTGCGCGCGGCGCGTGAGGTCTTCGGCGAGCTGGGTTACGGCGCGCCGATGGAGGACGTCGCGCGCCGGGCCCGGGTCGGTGTCGGCACGGTGTACCGGCGGTTCCCGAGCAAGGACGTCCTGGTGCGCCGGATAGCCGAGGAGGAGACCTCCCGGCTGACCGACCAGGCACGTACCGCGCTCGGCCAGGAGGAAGAGCCGTGGTCGGCGCTGTCGCGCTTCCTGCGGACGTCGGTGGCCTCGGGTGCCGGACGGCTGCTGCCGCCGCAGGTGCTGCGGGTCGGCGTGCCGGAGGACGGCTCGGAGACGGACGGGGCGCGGGTGCCGCAGCAGCGGTCCCAGCTGACGCCCGAACTGCGGCTCGTCGAACAGCGGCCCGCTCCCGAGGAGGAAGTGATCGCGGCGGTGGACGACGCCGGCGCGGCCACCCTGCTCGAGGTGGTCGGCCGGCTGGTCGACCGGGCGCGCGCGGCGGGTGTGTTGCGCGCCGACGTCACCGTGGCGGACGTGCTGCTCGTCATCGCGACGGCGGCGCCCTCGCTGCCGGACCCCGCCCAGCAGGCCGCGGCCTCGGCCCGGTTGCTGGACATCCTGCTGGAGGGCCTCCGTTCTCGGACGGTGTGACCGCGCCGGGGCTCGCCCCGGCCCGCCCACGCCGTCCGCACGGACGGACGCCTCACACGGAAGCTCCCGTTGCGTGCGTGGAGTCCACGCACGCAACGGGAGCTTCCGCTCTCATCCGGACATTCCGGTGCGGGACGCCAACCCCCGTTGAGGGGACGGCCGTTGACCATTCCCCGAACGGGTGACGGTTAGTACTGCCGAGCGGCAAATCCGCTCGGACGAGTGGTTGGTCCGTACGAACAGGCCCCGCTTCAGGAGCATGTGGCACTCTGTCCCGGTATTCGGGTCCGAGTGTGCAGGCGGGGGCTTTCCGCGATGAGCGTTGACGGGCGGGACGAGTCCCTCGGTGACGGTGGCGCCGACGGCGGCACGGAGTCCGACGGCGCACCCCCGCACCAGGTGCCGAGCCAGGGCGGCCCGCGCGGCGGTGGCACCGCCCACATCCCTCCGCCCGGCCCGCCGGCCGACACCGCACCCGGTACCGACACCGCACCCGGTACCGACGCCACGACCCGTCCTTCGCCCGGCGCCGGACCGGCACCCGCCCCTGGACCCGCGGCCGTTCCCGGCCCCGCCTCCGGCGAAGGGCCCTCGTCCGGGAGCAGACCTCCCTCGGTCGGCGCACCCGACCCGAGCGTCCCCCCGCAGCGCGACCGGTTCGACCGGCGTGACCCCGGAGTGCTGCCGCCTCCGGTGGATCTGCCGCCCCCCGACGCCGGTCTGATCGAGCGGATGCGCGCGGGCGACGACACCGCCTACGAGGAGCTGTACCGCCGGCACTCCGACGCCGTCCGCCGGTACGCCCGCACCTGCTGCCGCGACGCGCACACCGCCGACGACCTCACGGCCGAGGTGTTCGCCCGCATGCTCCAGGCGGTGCGCGGCGGCAGCGGTCCCGAGCACGCCGTCCGCGCCTACCTCCTCACCACGGTGCGGCGGGTCGCCGCGAACTGGACGAAGACCGCCAAGCGGGAGCAACTCGTCGACGACTTCGCGGTGTTCGCCGCCCAGGCCGTCCGCGGCTCGGAGGTCTCCGACGACGACACCCTCGATCTCGGCGCCGACGTACGGGCCATGCACGAGGCCGAGCAGTCCATGGCCATGCAGGCATTCCGCTCGCTGCCCGAGCGCTGGCAGGCCGTGCTGTGGCACACGGAGGTCGAGGACGAGTCCCCCAGCGAGGTCGCCACGCTCTTCGGTCTGGACGCCAACGGCACCCGCGTCCTGGCCAGCCGCGCCCGAGAGGGGCTCAAGCAGGCGTACCTCCAGGCCCACGTCAGCACCACGCTCACGATGGACGAGGAGTGCGCGCGCTACGCCGACCGGCTCGGTGCCTATGCCCGCGGCGGTCTGCGCACCCGGGCGGAACGGGGCCTGCGCAAGCACCTGGAGGAGTGCGCCAAGTGCCGCCTCGCAGCGGGCCAGATCAAGGAAGTCGCCAGCGGTATCCCCGCGGTCGTCCCGGTCGCGGTCATCGGCTGGTTCGGTGCGGCCGGCTACGCGAAGGTCATGGCGCTGATCGCCGGTGGTGTGGGAACGGGTGCGGCCGGAGCCGCGGGTGCCGCCGCCGCGGCGAGCGGCAGTTCGGGAGGAGCGGGCGCCGGCGGAGGCGCGGCGGCCTCCGAGGGGATCGGCGCCCCGGTCAAGGCGGGGATCGCCGCGGGTGTCGTCGCGGTCGCCGCCGCGGCGGTGGCGCTCGCCCTGGTCGGCAACGACACCGCCGCCAGGAGGCCCGAGGCCAGGCCGGCCGCCTCGCCCGCCGTCGAAGCCCCGGTTCCCTCACCCGAGCCGCCGAAGAAGGCCCCCGCGCCCGCGCCGCCGGCCGTGAAGCCGCCCGCGCCCACCCCGACCCCGCGACCCGCACCGCGGCCGAAGCCCACACCCAAGCCGAAGCCGTCCCCCACTCCGCCGCCGGCCCCGAAGCCCACGCCCAGCCCCGCCCCGGCGCCGCGGAAGCCAACGCCGACGCCCACACCGCCTCCGGCGCCGGCACCACCGCCGCCCGCTCCGGTCGTCTATCAGTGGAGCGAGCTGGAGTACGGCGTCGCCGGTGACCACACGAAGCCCGAGATGCGGCTGGGCGAGAGCAGTTGGGTGTGGCAGCGCAGCGGGGTGTCGATCGCGAACACCGACTACGCGCACGGTGTGACCGTGCACGGCAGGTCATCCGTCACCATCGACCTCAACCGCGGCTGCACGGCGTACGACGCGATGGTCGGCGTCGACGACCTGACGCTGGGCCTGGGCAGGATGCGCTTCGCCGTCTACGCCGACGGGGCCCCGCTCTGGCGGTCGCCCGTGATCGAGGGCGGCGACCGGGCGGTCCCCGTCCACGTCGACCTCACCGGGCACCGGACGATCCGGCTCGTCGTCGAACCCCGGAGCCCGTTCGCGTCGGCCGCGCTCGGCGACTGGGCGGAGTCGAAGTTCCTCTGCCGGTGAGGCCTCCGCACCCGCTGTCACGACGGAACCTGCCCGTACCGCGCCGTTCCTCGTCCAGCTGAACAGGCTCACGCCACACCACACTTGGGCCGACCCCTGCGCGGTCCGACGCGGTCCGTTCCGGTTACCCGTCGGGATACTCCAGGAGCGCCTCGGCCAGGACGCTCTGCGCCTCCGCCATGGTGTAGCCGGAGCCCTCGGCGCGCTCGGACGCGTACCGGTCGGGGCCGAGTGCGGCGAGCGCCGCCGCCTCGGTGCGCTCGGCCTCCGCGCGTTCACGGTCGGCCCGCGGAAGCCCCCCGCGCCAGCGGGTGCCCGCGGCCATCAGCCGGGTCGCGGCCGGGTGGGCGCCCAGTCGGCCGAGGAAGCCCGCCGCGGTCTCGACTAGACCGGCGACCACCAGGTCGGCGCACCGCTCCTCCACCGCCTCCCGCACGGCCGCGCGCAGCTTCCGAAGGCCGTCCGCGGGACCGGACTCGGCAGCCGTGATCATCGCGTCGGCCCAGTTCAGCGCCGCCGTGAACTGAGGCGGCGGGGTGCCCCGGGTGCTGTCCTCCCGCGCCTCCCTCCACAGCTCGCGCGCGGGCCCGGTCCGCCCGTCGTCGAGTGCGATCTGGGCGCGCAGGAGGTTGACGAAGGCCCGGGAATCCATGACGCCGTACCGGTCGGCGGCGACGCTCGCCTCGTCGAGCAGTGACAGGGCCTTGGCCCGGTCGCCCGAGCGGTGGGCGACCTCGCCGAGCCGGGCCAGCAGGAAGGGTGTCTCCGCGTACGCCCCCACCTCGTAGGCGAGCCGCAACGCCTCCGCGTACTCCCCGCGCGCCTCGTCGAAGCGGCAGCGCGCCATCGCGGCCTCACCGGCCGCGCTGCACACCTGGGCACGCATCCATCGGTCGCCGACCCGTCGGCTGAGCTCACGCAGCTCCGCCAGGTCGTCGTCCACGCCTGCCATTCCGCCCGGGGCGTCGACGACGACATGCGTACGGAACATCAGCGCGACGCCGATCTCCCATTCGCCGCCGTGCTCACGGCAGTTGGCGACGGTCGCGTCCATCGCGGCCCGCATGTCCTCCGAGGTGCCGAGGAAGAACGCGGCCAGCGGCCAGATGATCCCGGGCATGCGGGCGGCGTCCGGGCCGCCCTTCTCGAAGACGGCCCGCACCCTTTCCACGTACTCCCGCGTCCGCCCGTCCCCCCATTCGTCCAGCGGGACGGCGTCCACCTTCATGAACAGGTGGAACATGCGCAGCCGCATCCGCATGCGGTGCAGGGGTTGCCGCTCGTCGCCCTCGGGGTCGTCGAGGAAGCCGGCGACGGGATCCACCCCCTCCAGCTCGGAGAGGAGTCCGCCGCGGGGGTGCACGGAAGCGGGGCCCCCGGGCGCGGTGTCGAGCCATGCGCCGAGTTTCAGGACGAGGTCCATCCACTCCATTCCCTCGTTCCGGAAGTTGCGCAGCCACCAGAACCAGCCCATGGCGAGGACCAGGGCCCCGGCCTCCTCCTCGTCGCCGGCGACGAGTGAGCGGTGGAGAGCCGCCCTGATGTTGTCCAGCTCGGCCTCCAGGCGCCGCACCCAGGGGAGTTGGGCCCCCGAGCGCAGTTGCGGCTCGGCCTCCTCCACGAGAGAGCGCACCCAGGCACGGTGACGCCGCTCGGCGGCGGCACGCAGTTCGGGAACCTCGGCGGCACGCTCACCGGCGTACTCGTGGATGGTCTCCAGCAGGCGGTACCGCATGCCGGCCCCGGGGCCGCCCGCACCACTGTCACCGGGCAGCCCGACGCCGGTGCCCGGCGCGCCGTCTCCCCCGTCGTGGCCGGCCGCCCCCTGTCCCCGCCCACCGTCACCGCCGCGGTCCTCCGTGTCGTGGGGCGTGGCCACGACGAGGGACTTGTCGACGAGCGCGCCGACGAGGTCGGCCGCGGGCCCGGTGCACACGGCTTCCGCGGCCGCCAGGTCCCAGCCGCCGGCGAAGACCGAGACCTCGCGGAGCACGGTCCGCTCCTGCTCGTCGAGGAGGTCCCAGGACCAGTCGACGACGGCGCGGAGGGTCTGCTGGCGGGGCAGCACCGTGCGGCTTCCGGAGGTGAGCAGGCGGAAACGGTCGTCGAGCCGGTCGGCGATCTGCCGGGGGGTGAGCAGCCGCAGCCGCGCGGCGGCCAGTTCGATGGCCAGGGGCAGGCCGTCGAGCCGTCGGCAGATCTCGTCCACGGCCGCCAGGTCGGGGAGCGCGGTCGCGGCGTCGGGACGGACGACCGAGGCCCGCTCCATGAAGAGACGGCGCGCGGAGCCGGGCAGCAGGGGCTCGACGGGACGCACCAACTCGCCGGGGACTCCGAGGGGTTCACGACTCGTGGCGAGGATCGTGAGCCCGGGGCAGCGGGTCAGGAGTGTCTCGGCGAGTTCGGCCGCCGCTCCGATGACGTGCTCGCAGTTGTCAAGGACCAGGAGTTGGCTGCGCGGGGCGCAGTACTCGACGAGCAGGGCGACCGGGTCGGCCTGCGCCGTCGTCATCTCGTGGGTGATCAGCGCGGTTTCGCGCAGACCGAGGGCGCTGACGACCGCGCCCGGGACCGCCTCGGGCCGGTCGAGCGGTGCCAGCTCGACCAGCCACGCCTGCGGAAGCCCGGCGGCGGCTTCCTCGGCGAGGCGGGTCTTTCCCGAACCGCCCGGTCCGGTCAGCGTGACCAGGCGGGCCCTCTGCACATCCGAACGGATCGCCCCGATCTCGGGTTCCCGCCCAACGAACGAGTTCAGCCGGGGACGGATGTTGCCGGTCCGCAGAGCGCGGGACGGGTCCGCGGAACCGCGCCCGGGAACGGTCCCGAACCCCGGGGCGCCGTCCGAGCCGGGCCGCGCGCCCTGCTGTCCAGCGGCATCCCCCTGCTCCAGCAACGCCGCGTGCAGGGAGCGGAGTTCCGGCCCGGGATCCGTGCCGAGGCCCTCCGTCAGCGCGCGACGCACCTCCTCGTACGCGGCCAGGGCGTCCGCCCCCCGGCCGGCCTCGCCCAGGGCGCGGATGAGCAGCACGTGCAGCGCCTCGTCGTACGGGTGGTCCGCCGTCAGTCCTCTCAGCTCCGGTACGACCTCCGCGGCCCGGCCCAGCCGCAGGTCCGCCTCGACGCGGCTGCGGGTCGCCTCCAGACGCAGCGCCTCCGGACGGGTCGCCGCCGTACGGTCGGGGAGGTCGGCGAGGGCGGGGCCGCGCCACAGGGCGAGGGCTTCGCGGAGGCGGGTGCCCGCGGTGGAGGCGTCGCCGCGGTCGAGGGCGGTCCTGCCCTCCGTCACGAGCCGCTCGAACACGTACAGGTCCACGTCGTCGCGGGTGGCGCGCAGGCGGTAGCCGCCGGGCTCCGAGGCGACCGTGTCCTTCCCGATGGCTCTGCGGAGGCGGCCGACCAGTGCCTGGAGCGCGGCCGGGGCGTCCTGCGGGGGGTCGTCGCCCCACACCTCGTCGATCAGGGTGTCCGGGCCCGCTGTTCGGGAGGGGTGGCGGGCCAGAGCGGTGAGCAGCGCGCGCACCCGGGGGCCGCCGACGGTGACCAGGGCCCCCCGGTCGTCCTCCACCTGGGTGACCCCCAGAATCCTGTACCGCACGCCCCCATTCTCACCGTCCCCGCACCTCCAGGTCACGGCTTCCCCTCGGCGAGCCCGCCGGAGCCCTGCCGCGCTCGGCAAGGACCGGAGGTCTGTCGCCCGCTCCGCCCCTGAGAGGCCGTGCCGGAGACGTCCCCGCACAGCGCGCACAGGTCAGCGTCGCTGAACGACCGCCCCGGCCCCCGCCCCCAGCGCCCGCCCCTGCGGCACGATCCCCGCCGGAACGGCGCGCTGCCGTGCCGGTGTTCCCGTCCAGCAGGTGCCGCGTCGGGCCAGCAGCCGCCGCAGCCACAGTTCGAGGGCCACCAGATCGGCCAGCCCGTCGAGCGGCAGTGGCGAACCCTCCGCGGCGGCGCGCAGCGCCTTGCGGACGACGCGGGCCTCGACCAGCCCGGCCTGCGCGAGCAGCGGGGTGTCGAAGAGGGCGACCAGGGAGTCGGCGGCGACCCGCAGCCCCGTGCGCGCCGCCGCGGCGGAGGAGGCGTGGGACGGCGCACCCCATCCGGCGGGAAGATCCGCCACCCCGGCCCCTTCCAGGACCGTGCGCAGGATCGCCGCCCGCGCGCCGGGCTGGACGCGCAGCGCCTCCGGCAGGTCACGGCAGGCCCGGACGACCTGGTTGTCGAGGAACGGCGTGTGCAGCCGCTGGAAGCGGATCTCGGCGGCCTGCTCCAGGACGCGTACGTCCGCCGCGTGGCGGGCGAGCGCCGCCCGCGCGCGGAAGTCACCGGGCCGCTGTCCGGGGCCGATGTTCGGGCGTGCCCCGCCGCTCTGGAGGCGAACCGATACTTCGGCCAGTGCCTCACCGGTCAGCCACCGCGCGGCGGGCCCGGGTCTGGCCCAGCTCAGGGCGGCGAGCGAGGCACCCACCGCACCGCCCGGCTGCTCGTCGAACCGCCGGTGCAGGAGGCGGTCGGCGAGGGCGTCGACCCCGGTGCGGTACGGCGTCCGGGCGAGCTTGCGGGCGGCGCCGTACACGCGCGCGGGGACCATCACCGAGCCGTCGGCCTTGGTCAACGCGGCGACGGGGCGCACCAGATGGCGCCGCTTGCGGTCCATCAGGAGGTCGGCGAGCCGCGCGGGATGTGCGTCGAGGACCTGTCGGGCGCCGTAGCCGGTGAAGTGGTCCGCGCTGCCCGAGGCGAGCCGTGCCCGGTGCCGTGCCGCCGTCACCAGGGACGGCGCGGGCTCGTCGGTCAGGGGGCCTTCCAGATCGGCGTAGGGCAGCGTCTCCTCGCCTCCGGCGACGACGACGTGGTGCAGCCGGGGGTTCGCGGCGAGCGTCCCGGCCCGCTCCAGTTCGGCCTCGCGTCCCGGGACGGCGAGGTCGTTGAAGGTGACGGCGAGCAGCCGCTCACCGGCGCCGGTGCCGTGCCCGAGGACTGTGCCGGGTGCTCCGGGAAGTCCGGCGGCGAGCAGGGCGAGGGTCCCCGAGGCGGGCCCTCCGGAGAGGTCGGCGCCGATTCCCGGAACCGGCATCCCGCGCGCGGCACGCCGTTCGGCGGGGCCCATGCCGGGGACGGGCCCGGGGTCCACGTCGGTGCCGGGCACATGGCGGGGTGCGGAGAGCCGGGTGCGTACGGCCTCCACGAGGGCGTCCCGTACGGCGTCGACGGCGCGGGCGGGGTCCGCGGTGGGCGCGGCGACGGCGAGGGAGGCGACGGGTTCGTAGCCGGCGATCTCGCGTGCCCCGGCGCGCAGGATGAGGGTGTGCCCCGGCGGGATGCGCCGCACGCCCTCGTAAGGGGTGGAGTCGTGCACGGCGGCCGGTACGTCGGGAGCGGCGAGCAGGGCGGCGAGGTGTCCGAAGTCGAGGTTGGCCTCGATGAGGTCGGCGAGCGGGAGCGCTGCGGTCGCGTAGGCCGTGCCACCTGCCCAGGGGGTGTAGAACACGGGCCGGGCTCCGGCGAGGTCACCGCAGACGGTGACCCGGCGGCCGACCTGGACGACCGCCGTGTAGCTGCCGGGCCAGTTGGTGAGGTGGCGCAGTGCCCCGCCGCGCGCGGCGAACAGCCCGACCCGCAGTTCCTCGTCGGAGGCGCCGCAGGTGCCGAGGACGGCGATGCGGTTCTCGGGGTCGGCCTTCACGACGCGCACCTCGTCGGGGCGCCAGTCGCCGACGGCCCACAGTGGATCGGGGTCACCCCACAGGAGTTGGGATCCCACCGGGTGCACGGTCTCGCCGTCGTTCCCGGTGGCGCCCGCCGAGCCGATCACAGGCGCTCTGGCGACGGTGCTGCTCCACCCCACCAACCATCGCATCGCCGCCTCCACAGGCTGTGGACAACCAGTGCACGTACGAACTCGGCACCATGCTGCCACGAAGGAAGCGTGTGGGAGGGCCCCTGCGGCGGCTTGCGCTCCCCGAAGTGCGCCCCCGTGCGGCCGCTCACGCCGCCACGGGGTGCCGCACTTCCGACAAATCCCCTCACCGAGCGGGACTTCGCGGAGCACGCGTGGCCGGACCGCCACGTGTCGCCGAACGCCCTTCAGCCGCGGTGCACTTGTCCGCAGCCCGGCCGGCCGCGGCCACACGGATCCCGGCGCCCCGACGCCCGGAAGGCGACCACCCCGGCCGACCTCGCGGACGCCGCCGCGCCCGCCCGCCGCACGTCACCCCACCCCGCGAGGTCGACGTGAATGCGCCCCCGATACGCTCCCCCAAGACGCCCTTCGCGCCCTCAACTGTGGTGGTGGGAGGGCTGATCACTCGCAGAAGTGACCGTCGATTTTCGGCCAAATCGGCGCTGGATGGACACGTTCGGACACGCTCCGTACAGGCCCTGCGCACCGCTTCGGCAACGCACAGTCCGGGAGGCGGAGTTCGCCTCCCGGACCGGTCCGCCGCCCGCGGGGATGTAGGCGGCGGTGTCCCCCAGCCCACTGGATCCAGTACAGCGGGCCGACCCACGCACGATCCATGGAAGCGCTCCCCCGATGGCCGGAGAAGAGCGCACGCACAGGCGCACGGCCACACACCAGGAGCACGCCGCGACCGTCCGTACAGTCGTACGGACCACAATCCCGCCAACCGGACCTACGCCCCTTAACGCTGGGGATCGGGCGAACTACGCTGGGTTTACGAATGCCGCGTGGTTATGCCAGTGCGGCAGCCGTCTGTGTCGAGGGGTGGCGCATGTCCAGGGAGCAACGCGGGCCGAACGAAAAACTCGGCGCCGTTCTCGCCCTCGCGGGAATCAGCAACGCAGGACTCGCGCGTCGCGTCAACGATCTTGGCGCTCAACGCGGGTTGACTCTTCGCTACGACAAGACGTCGGTGGCGCGCTGGGTGTCGAAAGGCATGGTGCCGCAAGGTGCCGCGCCGCACCTCATCGCGGCCGCCATCGGCCAGAAACTCGGCCGTCCGGTGCCGTTGCACGAGATCGGCCTGGCCGACGCCGATCCGGCGCCGGAGGTGGGTCTCGCCTTCCCCCGTGACGTGGGGCAGGCCGTGCGGTCGGCGACCGAGCTGTACCGCCTCGACCTCGCCGGGCGCCGGGCCGGCGGTGGAGGCATCTGGCAGTCGTTGGCCGGTTCCTTCGCCGTGAGCGCCTATGCGACCCCCGCGTCCCGATGGCTGATAACCCCGGCCGACAGTTCGGTGGCGCGCGACGTGAGCCCCGGTGAGGACTCCGGAGCACCGCTGAAAGTCGGCCACAGCGATGTGCTGAAGCTGCGTGAGGCAGCCGAGGACGCCAGGCGCTGGGACTCCAAGTACGGAGGCGGCGACTGGCGTTCGTCCATGGTGCCCGAGTGTCTGCGGGTCGAGGCGGCGCCGCTGCTGCTCGGCTCCTACTCCGACGAGGTCGGCCGGGCCCTGTTCGGCGCGTCCGCCGAACTCACCCGTCTCGCGGGCTGGATGGCCTTCGACACGGGGCAGCAGGAGGCGGCACAGCGCTACTACATCCAGGCCCTGCGCCTGGCCCGGGCCGCCGCGGACGTCCCCCTCGGGGGCTACGTGCTGGCCTCCATGTCCCTCCAGGCGACCTACCGGGGCTTCGGCGACGAGGGCGTCGACCTCGCCCAGGCCGCCGTGGAGCGCAACCGGGGACTCGCCACCGCCCGCACGATGAGCTTCTTCCGGCTCGTCGAGGCACGTGCCCACGCGCGCGCGAGTGACGCCCAGGCGGCCGGCACGGCCCTGAAGGCCGCCGAGGGCTGGCTGGAGCGCGCCCGTGACGGCGACCACGACCCGTCCTGGCTCGGCTTCTACTCGTACGACCGCTTCGCGGCCGACGCCGCCGAGTGCTACCGCGACCTGAAGGCGCCCCGTCAGGTGCGCCGCTTCACGGAGCAGGCGCTGTCGCAGCCGACGGAGGAGTTCGTCCGGTCGCACGGACTGCGCCTGGTCGTGTCGGCCGTCGCCGAACTGGAGTCGGGCAATCTCGACGCGGCGTGCGAGCAGGGCGTACGGGCGGTGGAGGTCGCGGGGCGCATCTCGTCGGCGCGCACCACCGAGTACGTGAAGGACCTGCTGCACCGCCTGGAGCCGTACGGCGACGAGCCCCGTGTGGTGGAGCTGCGGGAGCGGGCGCGACCGCTGCTGATGGCTCCGGCGTAGGGCGGCAGCGCGTCCCGCCGCCGCCCCTTCGACCGGGCGAAACGCGGCGGGGCGTGAATCCCGGGTTTGAGGGCATTGTCAGTGGCGCAGTGCACTATCGAAGCCGGGAGGTGGTGCAGGTGCGGAGCGCGTACGACTGCGATGTGCTGGTGATCGGCGGCGGAATCGTCGGCCTGTCGACGGCCTATGCCGTCACGCGCGCAGCGCCGGGCACCCGGGTGACGGTGCTGGAGAAGGAGCAGGGCCCCGCCCGGCATCAGACGGGCCGCAACAGCGGTGTGATCCACAGCGGTGTCTACTACCGCCCGGGCTCCCTGAAGGCGCGGTACGCGGTGCGGGGCGCCGCGGAGATGATCAAGTTCTGCGCGGAGTACGACATCCCGCACGCCGTCACCGGCAAGCTGATCGTCGCGACGGAGAAGGCCGAGCTGCCCCGCCTGCACGCCCTGGTCCAGCGCGGCAGGGAGAACGGCATCCCGGTCCGGGAGCTGGGCCCCGCCCAGATCACCGAGGCCGAGCCCGAGGTGCGCGGCCTCGCCGCGATCCACGTCGGCACCACCGGCGTCTGCGACTACGTGGCGGTGGCCCGGCAGCTCGCGGAGGCCTCCGGCGCGGACATCCGGTACGGCGCCGACGTCGTGCGGATCGACCGGCGCCCCGACCTCGGCGCCGCCGTCCGCACGGCCGACGGCACGATCGTCCGCGGTCGGGTCCTCGTGAACTGCGCGGGACTGCACTGCGACGAGACGGCCCGCCTGACGGGCGACGACCCGGGGATGCGGATCGTGCCCTTCCGCGGCGAGTACTTCACCCTGGCGCGACCGGAGCTGGTGCGCGGCCTGGTGTATCCGGTGCCCGACCCCGCCTTCCCCTTCCTCGGCGTCCATCTCACCCGGGGCATCGACGGCAGCGTCCACGTCGGCCCGAACGCGGTGCCCGCCCTCGCCCGCGAGGGATACGGATGGGGAGTCGTCCGCCCCCGGGAGCTGGGCGCGACGCTGTCCTGGCCGGGTTCCTGGCGGATGGCGCGCCGCCACTGGAGATACGGCGCGGGGGAGCTGCGGCGTTCGGTGTCGAAGGCGGCGTTCACCGAGGCGGTCCGCCGGCTGCTGCCCGCGGTGACCCCGGACGACCTGCTGCCCGCCGCGGCCGGCGTTCGTGCCCAGGCCGTCCTGCGGGACGGCACCCTGGTCGACGACTTCCTGATCAAGGAGGGCCCGCGCACAGTGCACGTCCTGAACGCGCCGTCCCCCGCTGCCACGGCCTCCCTCCCGATCGGCCGCGAGGTCGCCCGCCGGGCCCTGGCGGCCCTCGCGGCGAGCTGAGCGGGAGCGCCTTTCGGCAGGCCGCGTCTCCCGCGGACCGGCCCGGACCGGTCGGGGCGCTCCCGGCCCGGACACGCCCCGCCGCGACCCCCCGTAAAATCGACCGCACTGTGTCTGACTTCCTCGACTCCTCCGAAGAGACCCGGCCCGCCTCCTCCGAGGACGGCTCGCCGCGTCGCCACCGCTCCGAGCGCGAGCCCCGCTTCCCCGACGGCCCGCAGCCCGACCCCGCCGGATCACACTTCGAGCGGCGGATCCGGAGCTTCCAGCCGCGCCGGAGCCGGGTGACGACCGGCCAGGGCGAGGCCTTGCAGCGTCTGTGGCCCAAGTGGGGGCTGGACATCGACGGACAGCGCACGCTCGACCTGACGGAGCTGTTCGGGGCCGACCTGCCCGTCGTGCTGGAGATCGGCTTCGGCATGGGTGAGGCCACCGCCCAGATGGCGGCCGAGGACCAGGAGACCGGAATCCTCGCCGTCGACGTGCACACCCCCGGCCAGGGGAACCTGCTGGGCCTCGCGGAGCGCAGCGGCCTGAACAACATCCGGGTCGCGAACGGCGACGCGATCATCCTGCTCCGCGAGATGCTCCCGCCCGCGTCCCTGAACGGCCTGCGGGTCTACTTCCCCGACCCCTGGCCCAAGAAGCGGCACCACAAGCGGCGGCTGATCCAGCCGGAGTTCCTGGACCTGGCCGCGACCCGTCTCAAGCCGGGCGCCCTGGTGCACTGCGCGACCGACTGGGAACCGTACGCCGAACAGATGCTCGAAGTCCTGAGCGCCCACCCCGACTTCGAGAACACGCTGCCCGACGGCGGTTTCGCGCCGCGTCCCGAGTTCCGGCCGCTGACCCGTTTCGAGGGCCAGGGACTGGACAAGGGTCATGTGGTGAACGACCTCCTCTTCCGGCGCGTACAGCACCGAGACCAGCACGCCCCGGACGCCTGACCCTCGCACGGCCCTCCGGCACCCCGGGATCTCGTACACCAGGACGACTCCGGCCACCGTCGCGAGCCGCGCCCTCCCTCGTTAGGGTCAATGCCGTGGCCATCAGTCCCCCGTACCCCCCGCGGCCCGGCGTCCCCGCCGGGCATGCGCTGCGCCATCCGCACTGGTGGCAGCGGAGATGGGTCCGGTACGGAGCACTGATCACGCTGCTGGCGCTGTCCGGTCTCGTCATCCTCGCGCTCGTCCGCGAACAGACGGGAACCGAGGGCTTCCTGGTCGGTCTCGGTCTCGCCGTGTTCCCGGTGCCGCTGCTCATGGCCGCGTTCCGGTGGCTGGACCGGGTCGAGCCGGGCCCCTGGCGCAACCTGGTCTTCTCGTTCGCCTGGGGGGCCTGCGCGGCCGCGCTCATAGCGATCGTCGCCAACAGCTTCGCCACGCGGTGGATAGCGACCGCGACCGCGGACCCCTCCAGCGCCGACACCCTCGGCGCGACCGTCATAGCCCCCGTCGTGGAGGAGTCGGCGAAGGCGGCCGCCGTCCTGCTGGTCTTCCTGTTCCGCAGACGGGACTTCACCGGGATCGTCGACGGCGTGGTCATAGCGGGGGTCACCGCGACCGGCTTCGCGTTCACCGAGAACATCCTCTATCTCGGCACGGCCTTCGGCACCGACCGGCTCAGCGGGGGCAGCGGACTGTCCTCCGTCACCGCCGCGACGTTCTTCGTCCGCGTGGTGATGTCGCCCTTCGCGCATCCCCTGTTCACCGTGCTGACGGGCATCGGCTTCGGCGTCGCGGCCCTGTCCGCCGAGCGCCAGCACGTGCGCCGCGTGCTGGTCCCGTTCGGCGGGCTGCTGCTCGCGATGGGGATGCACTCGGTGTGGAACAGCTCGTCGGACTTCGGGGAGTACGGCTTCTTCGCGGTCTACGCGGCCTTCATGGTGCCCGCGTTCGGGCTGCTGACCTGGCTGGCCGTCTGGACCCGGCAGCGCGAGCTGCGCACCGTGCACACGGAACTGCCCGCCTACACCACCGCGGGCTGGCTCGGCACCGCCGAGCCCTACGTCCTCGGCTCGATGCGGGCCCGGCGGCTCGCCCGCGAGTACGCCGGCCATCACTGGGGGAAGGCCGCGGCCCGCTCGGTCGCCGAGTACGAGGCGTACGCGACCTCGCTGGCGTTCCTGCGCCACCGGGGGCGCCGGGGCCGCGCGGGCGCCGACTTCGTCGTACGGGAACGCGAGCTGCTGCACGAACTGTGGCGACGCCGGGAGATCGCCCGCCCCTCCCTCGCCTACGCGGCCCGCGCCACCTCCCCGCTCCCCGCACCGCCCCCCTGGCCCGCGCACGGCTACGGGTACGCCGCGCCACCGGCCCAGCCGTACGCGCCGCCGGTGCCGTATCCCGCGTACAACCCCTACCGTTCGTAGCCCCCGCCCGCGCGAGGCGGCACCTCGCCGGTACGGGGGCCGGGGTCCGGCTCAGGCGCGGGTCACGCCGACGCGCGGGTCAGGCGCGACAGTTCCGCGTCCGTCAGGGACAGGTCCGCGACACCCAGCAGGGCCGGGAGCTGCTCCACGGTCCGGGCGGAGGCGATCGGCGCGGCGACGGTCGGCTGGGCGGCGAGCCAGGCGAGGGCGACGGTCGGCACGGCCGCGTTGTGGGCCTCGGCGATCTCGTCGAGCGCGGTGAGGACCCGCCGGCCGCGTTCCGTCTCCAGGTGCTTGGACGCACCCGCGGCGCGGGGCGAGTCGACGGTCGCGCCCGGACGGTACTTGCCGGTGAGGAAGCCCGCGGCGAGCGCGAAGTACGGGACGGCGGCCAGTCCGGCGCGGGAGGCGACGTCCCGCAGCGGGCCCTCGTAGGTGTCGCGCGAGACCAGGTTGTACTGCGGCTGGAGCGCGACGTAGCGGGCGAGTCCCTCGCGGTCGGAGAACTCCAGGGACTCCTGGAGCCGCTCCGGGGAGATGTTGGACGCGGCGATGTGCCGCACCTTGCCGGCCTTCACCAGCTCGTCGAGCGCGCCGATGATCTCGTCGACCGGCACCTCGGTCTTGTCGAAGTGGGTGTAGTAGAGGTCGATGTGGTCGGTGCCCAGGCGCCGCAGCGACGCGTCGGCGGCGGCCTTGATGTTGGCGCCCGAGAGCCCCGGGAAGGCGGGGTGCTGGCTGACCTTGGTCGCGACGACGATGTCCGCGCGGTTGCCGCGGGCCTTCAGCCACTTGCCGATGATGGTCTCGGACTCGCCGCCCTCGTTGCCGTCGACCCACGACGAGTACGAGTCGGCCGTGTCGAGGAAGTTGCCGCCGGCGGCCGCGTAGGCGTCGAGGACGGCGAAGGACCGGGTCTCGTCCGCCGTCCATCCGAAGACGTTGCCGCCCAGCGAGAGCGGGAAGACCTCGAGGTCGGAGGAGCCGAGCTTGCGAAGGTAAGTCATGGGCTGTTTCAACGCCCGCACCGGATGCCTGTATTCCACATGCACCCCACACGGGCCCGGCGCTCCCGCACTCGCACTCGCACTCGCGGGCGCGAAACCGGCCGGCCGCGGGAGTCCCCGCGAGCCGGCCGGTCGGCAGTCCGTAAGGGTCAGGGGTTGAGGCCCTTGCCCTGGAGCCACGCCATCGGGTCGATGCCGGTGGCGGCACCGCCGGGGTGGACCTCCAGGTGGAGGTGCGGCCCGGTGACGTTGCCCGTCGCGCCCACGCGGCCGATGACGTCGCCCGTGGCGACCTTCTGGCCGGCGCTGACGCTGATCGACGACTGGTGGCAGAACCACAGCTCGGTGCCGTCGTCGAGGGTGAGGATCGTGCGGTAGCCGTACGAGCCGGCCCAGCCCGCCTCGGTGACGGTCGCGCTGTGGATGGCCTTGATCAGCGTGCCGGTGGGCGCGGCGAAGTCGAGACCCGTGTGGTAGCCGGAGGACCACAGGGCGCCGGCCTCGCCGAAGCGCGAGGTCAGGGTGTAGGAGGAGGTCGGCAGCGAGTAGCTCTTGGCGAGCTCGGCGAGACGCTCGGCCTCCGCCTTCGCCTTGGCCTCGTCCTCCGCCTTCTTCTTCGCGGCGTCCGCCTTGGACTTCGCGTCGTCCTGCTGCTTGGTGGCGAGCGCGACGGCCTGCTTGGCGGCGGCGGTCTCGGCGGCCGCCTGGGCGGCGCTGTCGACCTGGTTCTGCTGCGACTCGGCCTGCTGCATGATGCGGGCCCGCAGGGCCTCACCGGCGTCCGTGCTGCCCTGGGCGGTGTCGGCGGTGGTCAGTCCCGCGCCGGTGAGCGGAGTCGTGGAGCCCTTGGGGGTCTCCGCGCCGTCACCGATCAGGGCCTTGGCCGAGTGGGTGACCGAGGACAGGTCGGGCAGCGAGATCGAGACGGGCGCCTTGCCGGGCGCCGCGGTGGCCATGCCACCGGCGCCGACGGCGGCTATGACGCCTACACCGAGGACCGTGGAGCTGCGGGCGAGTCCTCCGCCGCGCTGCTTTCCCACGCGGTGCCGGCCACGAACGGGACGGACGGAATCCTCGGTGGGATTCCACTCCTCCCAGGGTCCCTCGTCCTTGCCGTAGGCGAAGCCGAAGGACTGTGTGTCATTCGGTGCGAACGAGGTTGGCTGAGCAGGCCGGTTGGACGCCACGTGGGCGCACTCCTTTCCTTCCTTCTCGCCTACCGGGTTAGCTGACGGGTTCGGAGCAGGAAGGTCTCCTACGCGCGTAAACCGACCGTGCTGCCACGGCGGAATACGCTCGATTCACCCCAAGTTGGTGGTTCCCCGGTTCCCTTGCGGGATTCGGCGCGTGCGCACGGAGCCATCTCTTGTGACGGCTGGGACGACCGCGCTGCGTTATCGAACGTTAATAGACCTGGCCACCTGATTCCAAGCTGTTCAGCCTGATCGTTAACGCTTTTTGGCCAGGACTTTGGGGTCATGGGCGATGAAAAACGGGCGAGTTGGCCTCATCCCGTCGACACGGATTTCTTTGACGGTGCGTCAGTCGTTATGCGGAGGGGCACGGTTCGGTCACCCCTCGTGACAACGGTCGGGAGAGGAGCCTACGAGGGCCGTCAACCATGCCGGACGGCGAGCAGTGCCATGTCGTCGCTGAGGGCGCCGCCCGTGTGCCGCCGCACCTCGTCGGCGAGGCTGTTCAGCAGCGCGTCGGGCCCCGGGAAGACCCGCCCGGCCAGCCGCGCGGCCGGATCGTAGAACTCCCCGCGCACGTCCCGGGCCTCGGACAGCCCGTCGGTGTGGAGCAGCAGGATCGCCCCCGTGGGAAAACGGGCGGGTACGGCCAGGTCGGGGGTCACGGCCAGGTCGCTCATCCCCAGGGGCAGCGCGGCGGGCCCGCCGGTGAGCGGGACGAGCGTCCCGTCGGGATGCAGCATCAGGGGCGGCGGATGCCCGCGGTTGACGATGCGGACGATCTCCTCGTCGTGCGGGATCTCCGCGAGGACCGCCGTCGTGAACCCCTCGACGGCGTCGAGGTTGTCGCGCCGGGTGCCCTCGCGCTTCAGCGCCCGCTCCAGCCGCTGCGCGACCGCCTCCAGGGTCGTCTCCTGCTCCGCCGCCTCCCGGAACGCGCCGATGACCACGGCGACGGCGGCGACCGCCGTCATCCCCTTGCCGCGTACGTCCCCGACGACCAGCCGCACGCCGTACGGGGTGTCCTGCACCGCGTACAGGTCCCCGCCGATGGACGCGTCCGCCTGGGCCGCCTCGTAGCGCGCGGCGACGTCGAGGCCGTCGATCCGTGCCTGGGGTTCGGGCAGCACGGCCCGCTGCGCGAACTCGGCGATCTCCCAGACGGAGGCGAGCCGCTCGTCGCTGCGCCGGACGAGGATGTTGATGAGGATGCCCAGGACGGCCGCCGTGGCGACGGTGACGACCTCGGTGACCGCGTCGATCCGCAGGACGATGCCGAGGCGCAGGTGCACGAGGATCAGCGCGCCGACGGCGGCGGCGCCGGTGAGGACGGTGCCGCGCAGCGAGTAGAGGGGCGCGGCGACCAGGGTGGCGGCCGTGAAGAGGGGGGCGGCGGTGAACTCGCCCGGCGTGAAGTAGTCGTAGAAGGTCCCGCCGACGACCAGCAGCACGGGCAGGGCTCGCACGAGGGCGCGCGCGGAGGACATCCGGCCCGTGCGCCATCGCGCCGGACCGGTTCCGGGATCGCCCGCGGGTCCGGACGCACCCGAAGCGCCGGCGACCCCCGGCGCCCGCGGATCACCGGGGGGCGGGCGGTCGGCCCGGGCGTCGAGTTCTCCGGTCCGCTCCTCACCTCCTGGCTGACCCACAGGTCCAGCAGACCCGGCGCGGGGGCGGTGGGCGACCGGTGTGGCCCGACCGAGGGATTCCGCCGCCCTGCGGGGTGAACCCGGGAACGGGACGACGGAGCGACGCCGCGAAACGAAGGAGGAGGGGGAGCCCGTGCCAACAGAGCCCGTACCAACAGAGCCCGTACCAACACCAAGGGCCGGAACTCGTGAATCCGAGTTCCGGCCCTTGGCCTTCAGTAGCGGGGACAGGATTTGAACCTGCGACCTCTGGGTTATGAGCCCAGCGAGCTACCGAGCTGCTCCACCCCGCGTCGTTGAAATTAGTGTACGCCATCCGCGGGACCCTCAGAACACGCTTTTCCTCCACGTGCCATCCACCGGGCAGGCGGCGCGCGGATTCCCTCCCTCAGGCCGTGCGGTGCGCGGCCCCGTCCAGGAGGTGGCGGTTGGGTGCCTTGGCGCGCTCCTCGTACTCGGGCAGGAGGACGACGTCGGCGCCCGCGGCGGCGAGGAGTCCGCTGCCGTCGGCGTCGGTGACGAAGGTGTCGGGCTCGCGCCAGGCGGTGACGACGCGCCGTACACCGGCGTCGAGGATCAGCCGGGCGCAGGGCGCGGGCCGGGAGGCGCGGCGGGCGCACGGCTCCAGGCTGCTGTAGACGGTGGCGGCGGGCAGCCGCGGGTCCGCCGGGTCGATCTTGGCGAGGGCGGCCTCCTCGGCGTGCGTCACGGGGTCGCCGCCCTCGCGGGAGTGGCCGCGGGCCAGCTCGGTCCCGTCGGCCGCGACCACCACCGCGCCCACGCTGAACGCGGTCTCCGAGGGCGGGCAGAGCGCCGCCAGCTCGCAGGCGAGGGCCAGCCACTGCCGGTCGGCGGCGGAGGCGGTCCGGCCGGTACCGGGCGCGGTCGGGACGTAGCGGATGAGGACGACGTCCCCGACGGGCCGGGTCTCGACGAGCCGCATCCGGCCGGGGGGGTAGGCCCCGGGCCCGAACAGTCGCGGCGCGTCCGGCTGCCCGACGAAGAGGGGGGCGACGGCGAGCTGCAGTTCGTCGGCGAGTCCCTCCCGTACGAGCTGGGTGTGGACCCGTCCGCCGCCCTCGACCATCAGCCGGCGTACGCCCCGGACGTCGTGCAGATGCTCCAGCAGTACCCGCCAGTCCAGCTCGGGCCCGGTCGGGACGATGTCGACGCCGGGAAGCCCGCGCAGCAGGCCGGCGGCCCGCCGGGCGCCCTCGTCGGTCGAGTAGACGGCCTTCTCGCCGCCCGTGTGCCAGAACTGCGCCTTCGGGTCGAGGTCGCCGGAGCCGCTGACGGTCACCTTCAGCGGATACGCCGGGCGCCCGTCGGCGACGCGGGCCGCCCGGCGCTCGGCGGAGTTGACCAGCAGCCGGGGGTTGTCGGCGCGCAGGGTGCCGGCGCCGACCAGGATCGCGTCGCAGGACGCCCGCACCTCGTCGACCCGGTCGAAGTCGGCCGGGCCCGAGAGGAGCAGCCGCTCGGGCCCGGTGTCGTCCAGGAAGCCGTCGAGGGAGACGGCGGCGGACAACAGGACGTGGGGACGGGGCATCGGGGCGTTCCTCCGGTCGAACTCACACAGTGGTTCAAGTTTTAAACAATACCTAGACTGGTCTCATGACGACCCGCTGGCTCTCCCCCGCCGAACAGCGCGCCTGGCGCTCGTACATCTCCGCGAGTTCCCTCCTGGAGGACACCATCGACCGCGGACTCCAGGCCGAGGCGGGCATGCCCCACCTTTACTACTCCATCCTGGCCAGATTGTCCGAGGCACCCGAACGACGGCTGCGGATGACGGAGCTCGCCGAGACGCTGAAGATCACGCGCAGCCGTCTGACGTACGCCGTGACGCGGCTGGAGAAGGACGGCACCGTACGCCGGGAGGGCTGCCCGACCGACCGGCGCGGCCACGTGGCCGTGCTCACCGACGAGGGCATGGACCTCGTGGAGCGGACCGCGCCCGGGCACGTCGCGACGGTCCGGGCGGCGGTCTTCGACCGGCTGACCGCCGAGCAGGTGGGCCAGCTGGAGGAGATCTGCGGGGCCATCACCCGGGCGATCCAGGACGAGGACTCGGCGGCGCGCGGGGAAGATCTGCCGTGGCGGCGGCGTTCCTGTTCGTCGTGAGGAACGCCGGAGCCGGCGCCCGGAGGACCGGGAACCCATTGCTTGAACTTTGAAGCAGATGTAGTGTCTCGTCCCGGACGGTGTGCTTCAAATCTGAAGCACCATCCGCAAGCACCGTCCCGTACGAACCCGCTGGACGGAGAGACAACATGCGCGACCATCCCACCGCCACGGTGCGCACCCGCGTCCGCGTACCCCTGCGCTTCGGCGACGGCTACTCCGTCGACGCGGACCTGGTCACCTTCCACGGCCTCGTCGACGGCAAGGAACACCTGGCCGTCGTCCTCGGCGACCCGGGCACGGACCCGCTGGTGCGGCTGCACTCGGAGTGCCTGACCGGCGACGTCTTCGGCTCGGCCCGCTGCGACTGCGGACCGCAGTTGCGCGAGGCGGTGGAGCAGATCGCGGAGCGCGGCGGCGTCCTGCTGTACCTGCGCCAGGAGGGCCGCGGCATCGGCCTCTACAACAAGCTCGACGCGTACGCCCTCCAGGACGAGGGCCTCGACACCTACGCGGCCAACGCCGCCCTCGGCCTGCCCGAGGACGACCGCGACTACACGGCCGCCGCCCAGATGCTCCAGGCCCTCGGCATCGACACGCTCGACCTGCTCTCCAACAACCCCGACAAGGCGGAGCAGCTGCGCGACCTCGGCGTCACGGTCTCCCACCGCGTCCCGACGGGCGTCTTCACCACCGCGCACAACGTCCGGTACCTGCGCGCCAAGGTCCTCCAGACCCAGCACACGCTGCCGCTGCCGGAGCTGACCGGCCTCACGGAGCTCACCGCGGGCTGACCCCCGCGCCCGCCGGCGTGAACGACTCGGTGCCGTATGCCACGGATCGGGGCGGGGGGGGGGGGCCCCCCCGGGCCCCCCCCCCCCCCCGCCGGCCGGCAGCGCAACCCCCCCG